>CAVPVU010000001.1:0-7187 GCA_963709365.1 uncultured Chlamydiales bacterium | reverse complement strand
ACCGATAGCAAGGGCGCGCTCATAGTAGGTGATGGCTTTTTTAGCATCGCCTAAATCATTCCATGCTGCACCCAGATTGTTGAGATCTATTGCGACACCAGGGTGATCCTTTCCATAGGTCTTCTCATCGATAGCAAGGGCGCGCTCATAGTAGGTGATGGCTTTTTTAGCATCGCCTAAAGCTTTCCATGCTAAACCCAGATTGTTGAGACTAGCTGGCCACATTGGGGGTGATTCTTTCCATAGGTCTTCTCATCGATAGCAAGGGCGCGCTCATAGAAGGTGATGGCTTTTTTAGCATCGCCTAAAGCATTCCATGCTGCACCCAGATTGTTGAGATCTATGGCCACAGTTGGGTGATCCTTTCCATAGGTCTTCTCATCGATAGCAAGGGCGCGCTCATAGTAGGTGATGGCTTTTTTAGCATCGCCTAAAGCTTTCCATGCTGAACCCAGATTGTTGAGACTTATTGCCACATCAGGGTGATCCTTTCCATAGGTCTTCTCATCGATAGCAAGGGCGCGCTCATAGAAGGTGATGGCTTTTTTAGCATCGCCTAAAGCTTTCCATGCTGAACCCAGATTGTTGAGATCTATGGCCACAGTGGGTGATCCTTTCCATAGGTCTTCTCATCGATAGCAAGGGCGCGCTCATAGTAGGTGATGGCTTTTTTAGCATCGCCTAAAGCTTTCCATGCTGAACCCAGATTGTTGAGATCTATGGCCACATTAGGGTGATCCTTTCCATAGGTCTTCTCATCGATAGCAAGGGCGCGCTCAGTGTAGGTGATGGCTTTTTTAGCATCGCCTAAAGCTTCCCATGCTGAACCCAGATTGTTGAGACATGTGGCCACATCAGGATGTTCCTCGCCGTTTTTTTGAATCGCTATTTTTAATGCCTGTTGAGCTCGTTCCAAGGCTTCTTGGCTATTTCCAAGAGTATCATTTATTTGACCCAAGTATAACAAAGCCTCTACATCATTGGGGTCTAAGGCAACTGCTTGTTGATAGGCCTCTTGCGCTTTTTGATATTGCAACGTTTTTTCGAAAACTTGTGCTTGGACAGCAGGTCCTTCTTCATAAAAATCGCTTTTCAATGTTTTTTTGTCCTTGGTACGGAAAAATGCCTCCATACTTTTATGAAAAGGAAGCAAGATGCGATAGATAGCATGCAAAGCTTCGAGATGGGTTTCATTCACATATAATAGGGTAGGATCCAGAGGTTTTCCTTCTTCGGGATGGCACAGATATTCCTGTTCCTCTTGATAGAAATGATGGGCTTCGAAGCGTAAGCTTAACACACGCGCAATAGCTTCCTTTAAGTTTTCTGCTCCTTTGGCAGAAAAGACTTGAAGTTTGTGCAGTTCGTTGATGCGGGCAAAGGTATTATTTTCTTGGAGATTGTAGTAAAGAGCTAAACAGCTCAATCCTTCCTGAAAAGGGCGATAGAGTTCTTTCTTGATGCCAAAGGCTCTAATCTTCTCTTTTTCTTGGGAAAGATTGGGGCGAAACTCATCTAAGTGACCTTGCAAGAGACGAAAGGCAAGTTCCTCTCGATTAGTCTTTTTATTGCTTTGTTTCTTATCGAGAACTTTTGTTTTCTCTTGGTTGTATTGGGAGAGGAGTTTTTCATCTCCTGCTATCCAGCAGACGGTACTCATCGCATTGGAAAGAATGATATTGCGTTCCATCCATTGAATCTCTTCAAATTGAGCGAGTTGCTGCGGAGTTCCAATAAGCTCATAAAAATCTGCAACACCTAAAGGAGTATTACCTCCTGTATCTAAAGAAAAACCGCCGGGTGTGAGACTGGGATGGAAGGGGTCAACATAAGCAAAGATGGGAAAGCACGTTTCTCCTAAGTTGATGATGCGTAATTCAAGAATTTGTGAGAGGATACGAAAATATTTAAGGGCCTCTTCGGTACTCTTCTCTAACAAAAAGGCAAACTCGAGATCGGAATAGGGAGACATTTCTCCCCTTGACATGGATCCTAAGCCTATACAGGCCCATTTTACGGGAGGAGCACCTAGCAATGACTGGATTTCTGCTATAAGCGTACTGAGTAAAGTTTTATATTCTTCTGTTAGATGTGAAAGAGTCTCTTGAATATCTCCTTTATTATTCCATAAGTTTTCACGAATTTTCTTGAGCTGTGCGCGATGTTCGATAATTGGGCTCAATGAAGTTTTTAATCCAAAACTTTCAAGAAATCGAGCTTCAAGTTGCGCTAAACGGTTGAATAGATAGTTTTCGATAAGAGGATTTATTTTATGCTTTTGTAAAACTGCCAAAGCTCCATTGAAGATTTTGGCTGCTTTGATGAGGTCTTGCTTTTGGATGTAAAAGTCACCCAGTCTAAGCAAATAAACGATCTGCTCTTCAAATAGCTGCTCTTTTTGTGTCTTTATCAGGCTAGCGAAATAGTATCCTTCGATATCATCGGGAAGCTTTTCTAGGCGATCCTCTTCAGGCAATCTTTGAGTTGTTTTCATGAGGCAATGAAAGATCTCGTCTTTTCCCCAGCGAATAGCTAGATCCAGAGGCAGATCGTGATTAATGTTAGCCATATCGAGTCTCGCTCCCTTCTTCAAGAGAAGATCAAGACTTAGAATATGACCATGCATACAGGCCCAATGTAAGGGAGTATAACCATAAGAATTAGTGGCATTTGGGTCGGAACCTTGGTCGAGGAGTAGCTGCACAATATCAGGTTTTGGATCTCCAAAAACGGCTTTATGTAAGGGGATTTTTCCATCGCTATCCTTAGAATGGATGCATTTTTGAATTGCTGGATCTTGGAGTAAATCTTGCAAGATAAGAGTATGGCCATAAAACGCAGCGGCATGAAGCACTGTCTCCTGCTCCTCAGAAGAAATCGTCCCATCGGCGCCCTGTTGCAAGAGAAGTTGAATGATGTTGCGATGTCCTTGTAAAACAGCCAGAAAAAGAGGGGTTTTGCCAGAAAGATCTCGTGCGTTGATCAAGGTTTTATCTTTTTGTAAAAGGTGGCGAACCTCTTCTTCTTGCCCAGCTTGGGCTGCTAAATGTAGAGGAGTTTGTTTGCAGGTCTTGTTCATCTCGGCTGCACTTTTTTTCTTAGGAGAGAGTAAAATAGAAGCTCGAGAAGCTCCTTTAGGATCAATCGATCCATGAGCTAGAGGTTTTGGTACACTATTATTATTCAGACTATTTTTTGTGACTTGTTTAATTGGTGATACAGACGAGAAGGTATTTTGGTTATGGGGAGACAAAAGTTGCGTTGCTACTTGATTCGATTTTTCATCATCGGTTCCCATTGGTTTGGCTTTATTTTGGCCAAGTATCGCACTTTCTTCCGGAGTAGATGAAACAAATATTTGCTTAGGTGGATTTATATTTAATCCTGTTGGATGAGTCATATCTAAGTGCTCCTTGTTTTCACAGCTTTTGCACATTACACATTTGAAGGTTTTTCAAAAAAGTTTTTGTATTAGGATGGTCTGGGCCAAGCTTATTAAAGACAATTTGATAAGCGCGCTCATAGTAGGTGATGGCTTTTTTAGCATCGCCTAAAGCATCCCATGCTGAACCCAGATTGTTGAGATCTATGGCCACATCAGGGTGATCCTTTCCATAGGTCTTCTCATCGATAGCAAGGGCGCGCTCATAGAAGGTGATGGCTTTTTTAGCATCGCCTAAAGCTTCCATGCTGAACCCAGATTGTTGAGATCTATGGCCACATTGGGGTGATCCTTTCCATAGGTCTTCTCATCGATAGCAAGGGCGCGCTCAATAGTAGGTGATGGCTTTTTTAGCATCGCCTAAAGCTTTCCATGCTGAACCCAGATTGTTGAGACGTATGGCCACAGTTGGGGTGATCCTTTCCATAGGTCTTCTCATCGATAGCAAGGGCGCGCTCATAGTAGGTGATGGCTTTTTGAGCATCGCCTAAATCTTTCCATGCTGAACCCAGATTGTTGAGATCTATGGCCACATTGGGGTGATCCTTTCCATAGGTCTTCTCATCGATAGCAAGGGCGCGTTCATAGAAGGTGATGGCTTTTTTAGCATCGCCTAAAGCTTTCCATGCTGAACCCAGATTGTTGAGATCTTATGGCCACAGTTGGGTGATCCTTTCCATAGGTCTTCTCATCGATAGCAAGGGCGCGCTCACGTAGCAAGGGCGCGCTCAATAGTAGGTGATGGCTTTTTTAGCATCGCCTAAAACTTTCCATGCTGAACCCAGATTGTTGAGACTTATTGCGACACCAGGGTGATCCTTTCCATAGGTCTTCTCAACGATAGCAAGGGCGCGCTCATAGTAGGTGATGGCTTTTTTAGCATCGCCTAAAGCATCCCATGCTGAACCCAGATTGTTGAGATATATGGCCACTTGGGGGTGATCCTTTCCATAGGTCTTCTCATCGATAGCAAGGGCGCGCTCATAGTAGGTGATGGCTTTTTTAGCATCGCCTAAATCTTTCCATGCTGCACCCAGATTGTTGAGACTTATTGCCACATGGGGGTGATCCTTTCCATAGGTCTTCTCATCGATAGCAAGGGCGCGCTCATAGTAGGTGATGGCTTTTTGAGCATCGCCTAAAGCTTCCCATGCTGCACCCAGATTGTTGAGACATGTGGCCACATCAGGATGTTCCTCGCCGTTTTTTTGAATCGCTATTTTTAATGCCTGTTGAGCTCGTTCCATGGCTTCTTTGCTATTTCCAAGAGTATCATTTATTCGACCCAAGTATAACAAAGCATTTACATCATTGGGGTCTAAGGCAACTGCTTGTTGATAGGCCTCTTGCGCTTTTCGATATTGCAACGTTTTTTCGAAAACTTGTGCTTGGACAGCAGGTCCTTCTTCATAAAAATCGCTTTTCAATGTTTTTTTATCTTTGGTACGGAAAAATGCCTCCATACTTTTATGAAAAGGAAGCAAGATGCGATAGATAGCATGCAAAGCTTCGAGATGGGTTTCATTCACATATAATAGGGTAGGATCCAGAGGTTTTCCTTCTTCGGGATGGCATAGATATTCCTGTTCCTCTTGATAGAAGTGATGGGCTTCGAAGCGTAAGCTTAACACACGCGCAATAGCTTCCTTTAAGTTTTCTGCTCCTTTGGCAGAAAAGACTTGAAGTTTGTGCAGTTCGTTGATGCGGGCAAAGGTATTGTTTTCTTGGAGATTGTAGTAAAGAGCTAAACAGCTCAATCCTTCCTGAAAAGGGCGATAGAGTTCTTTCTTGATGCCAAAGGCTCTAATCTTCTCTTTTTCTTGGGAAAGATTGGGGCGAAACTCATCTAAGTGACCTTGCAAGAGACGAAAGGCAAGTTCCTCTCGATTAGTCTTTTTAGCTGACTTTGTTTCTTATCGAGAACTTTTGTTTTCTCTTGGTTGTATTGGGAGAGGAGTTTTTCATCTCCTGCAATCCAGCAGACGGTACTCATCGCATTGGAAAGAATAATATTGCGTTCCATCCATTGAATCTCTTCAAATTGAGCGAGTTGCTGTGGAGTTCCAATAAGCTCATAAAAGTCTGCAACACCTAAAGGAGTGTTACCTCCTGTATCTAAAGAAAAACCGCCAGGTGTGAGACTTGGATGGAAGGGGTCAACATAAGCAAAGATGGGAAAGCGACGTTTCTCCCAAGTTGATGATGCGTAATTCAAGAATTTGTGAGAGAGTACGAAAATATTTAAGGGCCTCTTCGGTATTCTTCTCTAACAAAAAGGCAAATTCGAGATCGGAGTAAGGACACATTTCTCCCCGTGACATGGATCCTAAGCCTATACAGGCCCATTTTACGGGAGGAGCACCTAGCAATGACTGGATTTCTGCTATAAGCGTACTGAGTAAAGCTTTATATTCTTCTGTTAGATGTGAAAGAGTCTCTTGAATATCTCCTTTATTATTCCATAAGTTTTCACGAATTTTCTTGAGCTGTGCGCGATGTTCGATAATTGGACTCAATGAAGTTTTTAATCCAAAACTTTCAAGAAAGCGAGCTTCAAGTTGCGCTAAACGGTTGAATAGATAGTTTTCGATAAGAGGATTTATTTTATGCTTTTGTAAAACTGCCAAAGCTCCATTGAAGATTTTGGCTGCTTTGATGAGCTCTTGCTTTTGGATGTAAAAGTCACCCAGTCTGAGCAAGTAAATGATCTGCTCTTCAAATAGCTGCTCTTTTTGTGTCTTTATCAGGCTAGCGAAATAGTATCCTTCGATATCATCGGGAATCTTTTCTAGGCGATCCTCTTCAGGCAATCTTTGAGTTGTTTTCATGAGGCAATGAAAGATCTCGTCTTTTCCCCAGCGAATAGCTAGATCCAGAGGCAGATCGTGATTAATGTTAGCCATATCGAGTCTCGCTCCCTTCTTCAAGAGGATATCAAGACTTTGAACATGGCCATGCATGCAGGCCCAATGTAAGGGAGTATAACCATAAGCATTGGTTGCATTGGGGTCGGAACCTTGATCGAGGAGTAGCTGCACAATATCAGGTTTTGGATCCCCAAAGACCGCTTTATGTAAGGGGATTTTTCCATCGCTATCCTTAGAATGGATGCATTTTTGAATTGCTGGATCTTGGAGTAAATCTTGCAAGATAAGTAGTATGGCCATAAAAAGCAGCGGCATGAAGCACTGTCTCCTGCTCCTCAGAAGAAATCGTCCCATCGGCGCCCTGTTGCAGGAGAAGTTGCACGATGTTGCGATGTCCTTGTAAAACAGCCAGAAAAAGAGGGGTTTTGCCAGAAAGATCTCGTGCGTTGATCAAGGCTTTATCTTGCTGTAAAAGGTGGCGAACCTCTTCTTCTTGCCCAGCTTGGGCTGCTAAATGTAGAGGAGTTTGTTTGCAGGTCTTGTTCATCTCGGCTGCACTTTTTTTCTTAGGAGAAAGTAAAATAGAAGCTCGAGAAGCTCCTTTAGGATCAATCGATCCATGAGCTAGAGGTTTTGGTACACTATTATTATTCAGACTATTTCTTGTGACTTGTTTAATTGGTGATACAGACGAGAAGGTATTTTGGTTCTGGGGAGACAAAAGTTGCGTTGCTACTTGATTCGATTTTTCATCATCGGTTCCCATTGGTTTGGCCTTATTTTGGCCAAGTATCGCACTTTCTTCCGGAGTAGACGAAACAAATATTTGCTTAGGTGGATTTATATTTAATCCTGTTGGATGAGTCATATCTAAGTGC